>NZ_JALIGG010000039.1:0-8978 GCF_024764965.1 Scandinavium tedordense
TAAAATCCTGGATTCGGGCGCCTATGGCATCATTTGTCCCATGATAGATAATCGCCAGGATGCCGAACGCTTTGTTCGCGCCTGTCGATATCCCCCTTTGGGTGCCCGCAGCTATGGGCCAGCGCGTGGTCTGCTTTATGGAGGGAGCGATTATTTTGATGCTGCTAACGATACCCTACTAACTCTGGCGATGATCGAGACCATTGAAGGGGTAAAGAACATTGACGATATTCTTGATGTTGCCGGGCTTGATGGCATTTATATCGGTCCGAACGATCTGGCAATCAGCATGGGCATCAATCCTGGTGGTAGCTGGGAAGCGGCGGAGCTGGGTGTGACGATATGCCATATTGTTGAACGTTGCCAGACCAGACAAAAGTATGTGGGGATTTTTTGTGGCGACATGGCGATGGCCTCCGCAATGAAAGAGAGGGGACTGAATATGCTGACCCCCGGTAATGATATTCAGCTAATACGCTCTGAAGCGGGTTCCCGTTTGGCAAAATTGCGGGAATGAACATGAAGCATCCAATCCTGCTTTTGCCAGGAACATTATGCGATCATCGTCTGTGGGGTGCGCAGCTGGCAGCTCTGTCAGTCATCGCGCAGCCACAAGTCATGGATGTCGGTTTCGCGGACAGTATGGAAGCGCTAGCTGCAAAGATTCTGGATATTTCGCCTCCGAGATTTGCGCTGGCCGGATTTTCGTTTGGCGGGATTCTGGCTTTTGAACTCTGGCGTCAGGCACCGCATCGCATCACTCATCTTGCGCTAATAGATACAAATGCACGTCCGGACCCCTTGGCTAATCGGTCAATGCGGGCCGAACAGCTTCATGCAGCACAAGGTATGGGGGTTGGACTGTTTGTGCGTAAACAACTATTGCCCCACTATTTATATAAAAGTCATCAAAACTCAAGCGTTGAGAACACGATCGTATCTATGGCGGAGGAGGTAGGGCTAGCCATTTTCAAACGTCAGATATTAGCCGTCCAGCATCGTGTCGACAGTCGCGCGGATCTGCCTTCTATCAACGTACCTACTTTGGTTACGGCAGGCACACAAGATCATTTATGCCCTCCGAAGCTTCAGTGGGAGATGGCCGAGAATATCCGTGATGCAACATGTGAACTATTGCCACAATGTGGCCATTTTTCACCCCTTGAGGAGCCTGAGCGGATTAGCGAGCTCATCTCCACGTTAATCAAAGGGTGAAAAGTTACATTCGAATGCATTGATGTTGAATTAGTATAAGAGAGGACTAAAATAATGAGGAAAAAAAGGTAGCATTCTATGAAAAAAATAAGTAACTATTACATTTCAATTGTTGTTGCCGTTATTGCCGCTTTTTCAATGGGAACGATTGGTTTATTTTCTAAGTTTTTAGGTCTGAATGCTGAAATAATAACATTTTTTAGGCTGTTATTAGGTGGTGTATTTGTTGTGATTTTCACCGTTCCTTTTTATAAGGCAGATTTGTTTTTTAGAAAACCGGATGTGAATATGCTTGTGTCTGGAGCATTATTGGCTTCATTTATTTTGTTTTATATTCAATCAATTCAAATAGCTGGTTTGATTGTATCGGTGATGACATTGTATTTGGCCCCTGTATTAGCAATGATATTGTCGCAGATATTTCGCGGTGAAAAAATAACGCGCAGTTCTTATGCTTCAGTTTGTGGTGTTTTGATTGGTTTCTTTATGGTGTTAAATATTTTCAATAATAAAATATCAATGGATTTATACCATTCGCTATACTCAATAATTGCAATGCTATGCTATGCGGGTTTTATATTAACCAATAAGGAAACAAAGAAAGGCGTACCATTATTGGTTCATTCTGGGGTACAGTTGTTAGTTGGTGCAATTGTTATTTTTCCTTTTGTTTCACTTGATAACATCATGTCATTAAGTTCTGGTCAATGGTTATGGTTACTGGTCATTGGCTTCGTTCCTGGCTTTTTAGGTTTGGCATGTGCTATTTATGCAATACAAAACCTCTCAACAGTAACATATGCAACGATTTCTTATGTCGAACCTATTTCAACTCTATTTTTCGCATGGTTTATATTTAATGAGCCATTAACCATTACTCAATTAATCGGTTGTGTTCTGATAATTTTATTTAGCCTGCACCAAGTATTTAATGAAAAGAAACATACCGTTCACCTGGCTTTACAATAAAACCAACTTATAGAAGGAAGTGTATTATGAAAGGTTTTGATAATAAGTGGAAAGATTTCCCTGATTTTATCATTGGAGTAACAAAAGAAATCTGGGAAGATAGAGTTATTAGTTCATTAAACAACTATTATGCTCCAGATATTATTGTAAGATCCCCTAGCTCGGTAGTAAAAGGTAATAAAAAGGTTATCGGTGCAACAATGGCCACGTTGACTGAATTACCTGATCGAAAATTATTTGCAGAAGATGTTATTTGGACGGGTACACCAGAGGAAGGTATGCTTTCCTCACATCGTTTATACTCAACTGGAACCCATACAGGTTTTGGTGCTTACGGTGCCCCTACCGGAACTAAATTAGGGTATCGTATTTTAGCTGATTGCCACGCGAAGAATAATCAAATAAATGATGAATGGTTAGTTAGGGATCAGGGTGCGATTGCTCGTCAGCTGGGCATGACATCCAAAGAATATGCTCAACGTCTTATTGAACAAGAAGGTGGGCCAGAAAAATGTGTGCAACCATTCACTCCGGAAATAGATATTAGAGGTCCGTATCAAGGTGTCGGAAATAATAATGCATGGGGAGAACGTTATAAAACTGTTCTCAATAAAATTATGGATGCAGAGTTTTCCGTGATCCCACAAGAATATGATCGAGCGTGTGTTGGTGAATATCCGAAAGGAAAAACCGCACTTTCTCATGAACAGATAGATGAGTTTTGGTTAGGGTTACGATCGTCTTTTCCAAATGCAATCTTTACGATAGAGCATTGTATTGGACAAGAAGATTTAATGATGTCACCACGAGCTGCTATTCGTTGGTCATTAAAAGGTAAGCATGAAGGGTATGGGCCATTTGGTGTACCAACAGGCGTGGATGTTTATATTATGGGGATCAGCCATGCAGAATTTGGTCCATGGGGCATCAGGCGCGAATATACTTTATTTGACGAAATTGCGATCTGGAAGCAAATTTTATTAAAAAGTTGCTAATACTTTTCAGCTCGCAACCACCGCTCACCTCTGGATCCAGCGCTTCTGTCTGCGGCCCGAGCTCATTTGACAGCATCGGGGGAATTCCTAGGTTACCTAGATATGCAGAATAGTCACGCAGATCCGGATGTGGGCATTGCTGAATTAAATTGGGTTGGAAAGGGTGGTCAGCACATCGAGGTGCTGGAATCGCAAAATGATTGTGACCATATGAATGGTGCACATGATTTTTTCCTAATAGGAAAAATACCAACAGATACTTTATATAGGCGCTGACCCTTATAACAAAAAGATCACACTGGTGTGTGCATTCTTTTTTTAGTTTCTATTTGATATTTTTCAATGAGAGAATTGTAGAGCGGCGATTACGGTCATCCCCAGAATTAGGATAAATCGGCCATCTTTGTGAAAGCAAATCTTTCAAAATATTCTCTCCATTAACAACATTACGGGAAAGGTTTATGACGCTAAAATTGGGTATTATCGCTGATGATTTTACCGGGGCCACTGACATTGCAAGCTTTATGGCCACGGCAGGGTGGAAAGTAATTCAAATGAATGGAACCCCTTCAGAAACGCTCGATACTGCTGGGCTTGATGCTATCGTAATTTCTTTAAAAAGCCGTTCCTGTCCGTCATCAGAAGCAACCACGTTGTGCAGACTGGCCGCTCAGTGGCTCATCAAGCATGGATGCCAGCGCCTTTATTTCAAATATTGCTCCACTTTTGATTCAACGCCCGAAGGCAATATTGGCCCAGTGACCGACATGCTTTTACACTTGACGCAGTTGAACCTTGCGGTACTGTGCCCGGCTTTGCCTGTTAACGGCAGGACGGTAGAAGCAGGTCATTTGTTTGTTCATGGCCAGTTGCTGAATGAATCGGGAATGCAGAATCACCCCTTAACGCCAATGACAGATGCTAATTTGATGCGCGTAATGGAGAAGCAAGCGTCAGGAACTTGTGGACTGGTTCCGCTTAGCAGTGTGCATGCCGGCAAAGATGCCATCCGCGCACGTCTCCAGTCGCTTGAAGAAGCGGGAAAGCACTACGCTGTGCTTGATGCTGTGACAGAGGATGACTTGCTTACGCTGGCGGCGGCGCTACCTGACAGGGTATTACTGACGGGAGGTTCAGGTCTAGCAGGCGCACTGGCAATGCTTCATCCGGGTAATGGCTTAAGTAAAGACGTCGTTGTATCCGGTATGGAAGGCAAAGCAATTGTGCTGGCGGGGAGTTGTTCTGTCATGACAAATCAACAGGTTCAGTACTATCGACAATTAGCCCCGGCCAGAGCGGTCGAAGTCGAGCGTGCGATTAACGATAGCAGCGCTTATATCCAAGAACTTGTTGACTGGTATCTGGAATATGCCGGTCCGTTGGCACCGATGATCTATGCCACATGTTCAGCAGAAGAGGTGAAAGCGATTCAGGCGTGCTATGGGGTAAAGGCTGCAGGCAGCGCAATTGAAAATTTATTTGCTTTGTTAGCCATTAGGCTCAATCAGTTTGGCGTGAATAAGTTCATCGTTGCCGGCGGAGAAACGTCAAGTCTGTTGGTGCAGCGCCTCAATGTAGCAAGTTTTACTATTGGAGAAAGTATTGCTCCGGGTGTTCCATGGGTTAAAGATATAAAACGCCCTCTCTGGCTGGCGCTTAAATCTGGTAATTTCGGCGACGAAAGCTTCTTTTCCAAAGCACAGGAGTCTTTTTCATGAATATGAATGCCCAGGCACTACGCGAGCAGATGGTGACATTAGCCCATTCTATGTTCATGCGCGGATACAGTAGCGGTGGGTCAGGTAATCTCAGCCTGCGACTGCCAGAAGGAGGCTACTTAGTCACCCCAACTAATTCCAGTTTGGGATCGCTTGATCCTGCGACCCTCAGCGAGCTGGATGCAAACGGCAACTGGATTCGCGGAGAAAAGCCGTCAAAAGAAACACTTATGCACCTAGCGTTTTATAATCAACGTGTAGATATTGGCGGGGTGGTTCATTTACATTCCCCTTGGTTAACTGCACTTTCCTGTTTACAAGGGCTGAATCCCAGCGATTGTTTGCCTCCCATAACGCCATACTTTGTCATGCGAGTGGGCAAACTACCCTTAATCCGGTATCTGCGTCCTGGACATCCTGAACTGGCCGCTGAAGTCGAAAGACTGGCCGTTGAGCATAACGCTATGCTTCTCGCGAATCATGGCCCGGTCATTGGGGGAAGCAGTTTGCGGGATGCCGTATTTAATGCGGAAGAGTTAGAAGATACGGCTCGTCTGTGGTTTACGCTGCGTCCGCATGGCATGGTAACGCTGACTGATGAACAGGTTGCGGAGCTCTATACAGTTTATGGTTAAGAAAAGGCGAATAGCGTTTTTGAACGGGAATAAATGTTAGCTGATGAAGATCACATACTTAACCATAACTATCTACACCAATATGTCCATGCGGCCATCAGCGACCTAAATTTCTGCGCTACACTTTGCCAGATCATGTTTACCTCCCGGGAATGGGCTGACGGTTTGCATAAAATGGTGAGCCTTTCTCAGTAGCTGCCACATCGAACGGCACTGATGGTTGCGGGTTATTGTGCCGTGAAGCGCCTGCCATAGGCGCTCAACGTGGTTCACCCACGGCGAATAAACCGGCTGGTAAATCCCGCTGAGCTTCGGTTTAACGAAGTATTACGCTACGCATCAACCCGTGACCCAGACTGGACCTGTTTAGAAGTAGTAAGCTTAAACTGATTAAAGGAATATTATTTATACAATTCATTAAATAACTCAGGACAGGTTAATACACTTGGTTCCAGAAGCTGGGATGCTTTCTCTGTGGAAAGTAGACCTGATTCAACGACGATCTGATAGATACTTTTCCCCTCTGTTTCCGCTTTCCTTGCTACTTCCGACGCTATTTTATAATCAAAGATTGTTGCAATGACAGTGGAAAGGGCTAAAGAACTTCCGGCATCCTCAGCGCAACGTTCTCGATTAGCGATGAGGTTTTTAATACATTTTTCACTGAACAGAGGCAAACATTCTGTGAGGAGTCGGCAGGATTCAGAAATACAGTTGAGGATCAATGATTCCCAAACATTCAGTTCAAGTTCCCCTTCGCAGGCACGAGTGATGCTGAGATCGTTGCCCAGAATGCGGAAATAAACCTGAATAGCCATTTCCGGTATCACTGGATTAATTTTTCCAGGCATAATAGACGATCCTGGTTGTACCGCGGGCAGGGTAATCTCGGCCAAGCCGGCTCTAGGCCCGGATGCCATGAGTCTTAGGTCGGATGCAAGTTTATTCAGAATATTCGCGGTGCTTTTAAGCACCGCCGATGTTGTAATCCAAAAATCCGCATTCTGCAGGGCATCAAAGAAATTTTTTTCGGGCGTAAAATTAATCCCAGTATTTTCATGCAATGCGTGATAAAAAGCATCTTTATATCCGGGATAAGTGCCGAATTCTGTTCCTATAGCAGTTGCTCCCATAGGTAATTCAAGACAATGGCGTCGTACGTTATTGATCTGGAGCACTGAGCGTTCAAAGGCACTGCAGTAACCACTGAACTGCTGTCCCAATGTTAATGGCAATGCATCCTGTAAGCAGGTTCTTCCAATCTTTACGATATCGGTGAATTCCTCGACCTTATTACCTAGGATTTCTACGAAACTTGAAAGTGCATATTCAAGCTCACCGAGAATTTTATAGATAGACATTTTCATTGCCGCGGGAATGACATCGTTTGTCGATTGACACATATTGATATGAGTATTGGGATGAACAACATCATATCCTTTTTTTCCGGTTAAAATCTCATTAGCCCGATTGGCCAAGACTTCATTGACATTCATATTTGTCGATGTACCACCACCACCTTGGTAAATATCCAACGGGAATTGCTGTGCCTGCGGTGTAGTTAAAAACTCATCTGCGGCCTGTGAAATAGCTAAAACCTGTTCGTTACTTATTTTCCCAATTCTATGGTTAGCAATGGCGGCTGATTTTTTAATGAGGAGCAAGCTATCAATATAACTAGGAATTTTATCAATGGTTATGCCAGATATCGAGAAATTCTCAAGTGCACGCTGAGTCTGAATTCCATAATAATGGTCATCCTCAATTTCTCTGCTGCCTAGTGTATCATTTTCAGTACGCATTATTTTTCCTTGTTAAATATTATATTGGATGATATTTAACCTTATCTGCCAGGCGCATGAATACCTGAGGTCATTCGCATGACAGTAAGGTTTTATGCTCAAAGCATTTACGCTATAAGTTCTGGTTTAAGCAACGCTTCCTGAATTGATGGTGGAAGCATCGACACTGGTGCGATATAACCATCGGGGTCAATGCCAAATCCTTTGGCTGCAGCTTGGTTGATAATATCTTCAGACCATTCAATGTGCTTGCGCTGATCGCCCGAGGTTAACAACACAAACTCAACTGGGGTATCACCAACGGCTCTGAATCTACGCCACACATTTTCAGGACAGGAAAAGACATCCTGAGGGTGCATTATTTCGCTACTTTCATCGGATGAACTCTTGAGTGTAACGTCAAGTTCCCCTTTAAACAGGATCAGTACCTGCTTCTGAGCAAGCGTATGTAGCCCTATTTCTCCATTGACAGGAATACGTCCCCATTCAATTGATAGGCCGTGTGGGTTAGTAACAGTAGGATGTTGCTCACGATCCTGCGTGATCCCGTAGCCGACTGCAGGCGCAAGTTCTGCACCGTGTCCTTCGAGGACGCTATCAAGAAGCGAAGAGGATGAGAATAGTCGTTCACCACGCTTAATTAGGCGTTCGCACATTTTTTCTACCGAGTAATGTGGGAGACAGGTGATAGCGGCGTCATCGAGAGGTTGTACAAGCTGTTCCGGTTCGGGAATGGCTTCGCCTGCATCGGTATCTATCATTTTGTTAGATTTGGTCAGATAAAGGCCATGTTTGGCCGCAGATTTGAGTACTTGTGGATGCCAGATAATTCCGCCGGAATCATTGCCACCAAGCGCGGTGAAGATCCAGCCATGGTCGTCACCGATATTTGTGAATCCACGAAATATCCATGTAGGAATAGAAATAATATCTCCCGCTTCGCCAACAATTTCGCCTTCATCCCCCTCCGCCCCCCAGCGGAACAGCCATTTTCCATGATAAATCATGAAAACTTCGGCTGTGTAATGGATATGAAGATTATTAGTGATACCCGCAGGCATTGCCGCGACTCCAAGACCGAAGCCGTGGGGCTCGCTGATACTGATTTCTTTTTTTGTGGCCTGACTGACACCGGACCCGATCAGGGAATAATTTTCTTTTAGATGAGAGCCGGGCATCTTACAGTCGATGAACGCGACGCGTTCGGGGATCATTTTTGTCCTTCTTAGTATACGGGCGCTCAGAGAACTCGGTGAGAGTGATTTTATATTCATTGTTTCATCCTGTATTCAGATTGATTTGAGGTTAGGTCATTCATTGTAAAAATGTTAATGAATGAGTCATATACAAAGCGGTTTATGAATATGTTCAGGCTGATCAACGGAGGAAATATCCGCATGACTGACAGGGCTGCCAGTTGTACGTCCTACAGAGTATGAGCACATAATGGTCCTGACAAAAGCAGGATTGGATGCCTCATGTTCATTCCTGTAATTTAGCCAACCGGAAGCTCGTTTCAGCGCGTATTCGCTGAATATTATTACCGGGGGAAACATATTCAGTCCCATCTCTTTCATTGCTGATGCTGTCGCCATATCTATCATGGGACAAATGATGTCATAGGCGCCCGAATCCAGGATTTTG
>NZ_JALIGG010000038.1:0-2619 GCF_024764965.1 Scandinavium tedordense
TTTGTTGTAATTGCGCCAGTTAGTGACTTTAAACTTCTGTTTTGCCATGGGACGACCCGTGTTGCCGGATGATGCGTGATCTGATCCTTTAACTCAGCAAAAGTTCGATTTATTCAACAAAGCCCATTCTATCAGAACCAGAATGCATATGACTTTTACAAAGAAAAACCATTATATGATATCGAACATAACGCGCCTCCATATTTTGTATTTGTTAGAACAACGGACACTCTATATCCTCAATATGATAATGAAGATTGTTTTGAGGTGACAGTTTTAGATACAAACAGAAAACAACTGGTATTCTGCTTTCTCTGCTTTGTTGAGGGATTAAGTATTTGTCCTGTTACATGGTTTACACCAGAATTTAAGTCTGTAAGCCCTTATCTGCATGATTTTCTGGATGTATTTTTTGAAGATTTAATGAAAAAATATGATCTACGCATAGACCATCGACAGGGATATTCAGCTCATACTCATTTCTGGGTGAAACGGGCGCGTTACTTGTCAGAACAAGGTCATCAATTGTTCTTGTGCAACAGGAGATCTAATACGCGCACACTCATCCATCCCAATAATATTAACCCACATCATATGAACCGAAAGAAAACTAACTATTACTATTTAGTCGTGAACAAAAACAATCATTTGGCAGTGCCACCTTCGGCCTGGAGTCTCCACCCGATTACCGGATGAATTGCAACAGCATCATTCCACATATCTATTCCATAATTATTTCTTGCCAGACGGTTATCGAGGAAGCGTTCGGTCAGGGCATTGACCGAGGTATTTTCACGACCGGCACGCACTTTCAGTGCGTCGATCAGTTTTTTGTGGAAACGCAGATTAAGCTGACTGAGCATCATCACGCCCTTCAAGGTTGGTATTCTATAAATGCTAGCATAGCAAAATTCAGTTAGTGATGATTTTATCTGTTCATCACTTTGGCTATGTGATGTCTGTTAATTTGGCCATGAGATAACGTGATTGCTTCAGTAGCGAGTTCTGGTTCAAGGATGGACTTAAGGATATCCGTTATGTTCGCCACGAGTTCAGTTTTCAATGCATCATTGATGGCAATGATCACCGGGAAATTGGCCCCCAGCTCGGTTGCAGCCCGTGAAAACATACACTCGTTAAAACCCGGACCGGCGATCCAGTTGGCGTAATAATCAAAAATATTTTTGAGTTGTTGTCTGGGCGAATCCTCACTGGTGACAGTTTTTCTGATATCAGTAATAAACTCAATTTTTCTGAGGTTAAGAACCTCGGTAATGAGAGATTCCTTATCCGGAAAATATTTGTAAAATGTCATTTTCGACACATTTGATGCAGAAGCAATTTTCTCAATACTGGGACTGGAATAACCAAGCTCGTTAAAAACCATACTCGCAGCAGTGATTATTTTCATTTTAGTATTACGCATACAGTTTCTCTGAAAATGGTTACCCGTTATTGTTTACAATACCCGATGAATAGGTTAGAAGACCCGTTTGAGTAATAAAGTATTTTATTCCATATTTATAACATTATCTTCACAAATTGTGCATTAATTCCATATTATCTGCATACCGCTGACCATCTGTTATGAGTAAGTGTCAGCATTTAAGCGGCTTTGTTGAATAAATCAGATTTGGTGCAAGCATCTTCGTAGCCGGTTGCAGTTGTCAGGGGCTTTGTTGAATAAATCGGATTTAGATAAAAGTGCCACCCGTCACTGACCTCTTCAGGCAATCCGCACACTTTCTGGCATCCCTGCACGCGTCATTTTGTTTAAGGCACGGAGCATGGCCATAGCCTCACCAACCTGCCCATCGTAGTCACGCAGCGTCAGGTGCCCACCGAACAGTTGTTTAACCCGATACATCGCCGTTTCGGCCACCGACCGCCGGTTATAAGCCGTGTTCCATTTTCAGTAAGCATTGCTCCCGGTAAGACTCTGCTTGGCCACCGCCTGATTTCTGTCCGCATACTCCGCCGGCCAGTAACCAGCCCGGGTTCGCGGCGGAATAAGCGCCTTGATTTTTTTTCGCCGCAGCTCGTCATGGCAAAGTTTTGTGTCATAAGCGCCATCGGCGGAAGCGACCTTAACTTTCCGATGGGTCTGACGAATAAGTCCCGGGAATGCCTCTGCGTCAGTCACATTATTCAGGGACAGGTCAGCGCAGATAACTTCATGAGTACCGGCGTCCAACGCCAGGTGAAGCTTCCGCCAGACGCGGCGCTTTTCCTGACCGTGTTTTTTCACGGTAATCCCTCCATTTTTAACGGAGGTGATAAGTAGAATCAGTTCATGCGCTGAATATGCTGCATCGGCGTGAAGCCATTCAGTGCCATATTCGGACGTTCATGATTATAAAACCATTGCCACTGCGTGGCATAGCCCTGCAATTCGTCCAGTGAGCTAAGCGGACGGCTTCCCGTTTTCTGCTGCAAACAGGATTACTGTCATCCGGTATCAACCAATGGCGCATACGAATGCACACTAGTATCACTTTTTGCCTTGTACAAGAACACGCGTATCAAACCCGAGAATAAAACTAACATTTCATTGACAATTACCCGGAGAGCCGGGGGGCAACAATGCCCCGTCTGTCTCTATAAATACAGGGCTGCTGT
>NZ_JALIGG010000037.1:0-1875 GCF_024764965.1 Scandinavium tedordense
CACTTTTTGCCTTGTACAAGAACACGCGTATCAAACCCGAGAATAAAACTAACATTTCATTGACAATTACCCGGAGAGCCGGGGGGCAACAATGCCCCGTCTGTCTCTATAAATACAGGGCTGCTGTCCTGGCGAATGGGCATTCCATTGGAGCGGCTTCAGACGCCGGGCGGGTGGTTCAGTCTAGCTGTCATCAATGATGATACATTGAACATGATTCTAAATATGCGTACGGCACGCCTGTGAACCCCGCACTTCTCTTCGCATAAACCTCAGGTATCACAACTATCCGTATCGCGGTATCACGCTCATTGTGCTTCAGCAAAACCCACCCCGACAACTGTACTGATCACAGAGGTTGATAACCAAAAATCCGCCGGCAGGAGGGGCAATAAGGCGAATGTCGGAGTTAAAACATACGTCACACTTTTTACATTACCGCAACAGACGTCACCACAATTGTTTGACTTCTGACCAACCAGGTCGTAGCTTCAATTCAGTGCATTGGAATGCATTGCTGGCTTCCAACTCATTGCTCGACCCCTCAGGGTTAAACAAAAGGTGCAATATGAACAGAGTTGTTCCTACAGATGTGAGCTTTGTCTCGGTATCAGAACGGGACATTGCGGCGACGAATAAAATCGCCAGAAAGGCGGTGCGCGCCGCGATGATAGGCAACTTTGTCGAATGGTTCGATTATGGGATCTTCGGCTATATGGCACCAGTTATCGCGACGATATTTTTCCCCAGCGAAGACCGTACCGCTGCGCTGATGATGACCTATGCCGTGCTTGCCATGACCCTGTTTTTCAGGCCACTTGGCGGCATCTACTTCGGACGGATGGCTGATAAGCTCGGACGAAAGAAGGTGCTGGCGACAACCATTCTTATTATGGCAGCAGCGACGGGAGCAGTCGGATTATTACCGACGCACGCCCAGCTGGGCACCCTGGCACCTGTATTGCTGATTCTTTGCCGACTTGTTCAGGGGTTTGCGGCCGGTGGCGAATATGCCGGAGCAGTGACCTTTGTCGTGGAATATGGCCCCCCTAAAAAGCGTGCATTTTATGCAAGCTTTGTTGGCGTGAGTGTTTTTCTCGGATTGTTCGCGGGCTCGGGTCTGGTGGGATATCTTTCGCATGCCTTGCCGTCAGAATCACTGACGTCCTGGGGATGGAGGATCCCTTTTCTGCTCTCGATCCCTGTTGGTGCAATTGGGTTCTATATACGCATGAAGCTTGAGGATACGCCTGAGTTCAAAAAGGTTTTGCAAACCGGGAATGTTGAGTCAGCCCCATTACGGGATGCATTAAGTACACAATGGCGCAATATGGGCATTTTCTTCAGTTTCGCCATCTGCAATGCGGTAGCTTCGTATCTGTTCAGCAGTTATTTGACGACTTATCTTATTGAAGTGGCAAATCACACAAAGCCTGATGCTTTGTTCTCAAATTCAATTGCGCTGGTCGTTCTCTGTTGCATCTTGCCAGCTGGCGGCTTGCTGGCAGACAGGTATGGTCGTAAGCCTATGATCCTGACGGCAAGTATATTTGCAGCCATTATTGCTGTGCCAGCATTTATCATTGCGGGAATGAGTGGTTTCGGTGTTGTGGTTATTGCGCAACTGCTGTTTATGATGATTTTCTTCTTCATTACTCCTTCGGTCACCGTCAGCATGGCAGAAATGTTCCCTGCCTCTGTGCGTGTCACCGCAGGGGCAATATCTTATAACCTGGCCTTTACGTTGTTCGGTGGAACGACACCGTTTATTTCCACTGCACTCGTTGAATTCACCGGGAATAAGCTTGCGCCGGCTTATTATCTGGTTGGCGTTGCATTATTTACTACTGTCGCCGTTGCTCTTTTTTATCGGGA
>NZ_JALIGG010000036.1:0-1320 GCF_024764965.1 Scandinavium tedordense
TTCACGAGGCGCTACCTAAATAGCTTTCGGGGAGAACCAGCTATCTCCCGGTTTGATTGGCCTTTCACCCCCAGCCACAAGTCATCCGCTAATTTTTCAACATTAGTCGGTTCGGTCCTCCAGTTAGTGTTACCCAACCTTCAACCTGCCCATGGCTAGATCACCGGGTTTCGGGTCTATACCCTGCAACTTAACGCCCAGTTAAGACTCGGTTTCCCTTCGGCTCCCCTATTCGGTTAACCTTGCTACAGAATATAAGTCGCTGACCCATTATACAAAAGGTACGCAGTCACCTAACAAGTAGGCTCCCACTGCTTGTACGTACACGGTTTCAGGTTCTTTTTCACTCCCCTCGCCGGGGTTCTTTTCGCCTTTCCCTCACGGTACTGGTTCACTATCGGTCAGTCAGGAGTATTTAGCCTTGGAGGATGGTCCCCCCATATTCAGACAGGATACCACGTGTCCCGCCCTACTCTTCGAGTTCACAACGCGTGCATTTTCATGTACGGGGCTATCACCCTGTGTCGCCGGACTTTCCAGACCGTTCCATTAACACACGCGCTGATTCAGACTCTGGGCTCCTCCCCGTTCGCTCGCCGCTACTGGGGGAATCTCGGTTGATTTCTTTTCCTCGGGGTACTTAGATGTTTCAGTTCCCCCGGTTCGCCTCATTAAGCTATGTATTCACTTAATGATAGTGTGTCGAAACACACTGGGTTTCCCCATTCGGGTATCGCCGGGTCAAAGGTTCATATCACCTCGCCGACGCTTATCGCAGATTAGCACGCCCTTCATCGCCTCTGACTGCCAGGGCATCCACCGTGTACGCTTAGTCGCTTAACCTCACAACCCGAAGATGTTTCTTGCGACCCATCATCGACTTGCAATAATTTGAGAGACTCGAACACACCGTATCTTCCTTTCTTATTACGGAGAAAGGAAACAGTGTGTCGTTTCAATTTTCAGCTTGATCCAGATTTTTAAAGAGCAAATATCTCAAACATGACTCACCGCTTGCGCAGTCAAATCAGTTTTGAGATAGGGAGGCCGGCGACTTTCACTCACAAACCAGCAAGTGGCGTCCCCTAGGGGATTCGAACCCCTGTTACCGCCGTGAAAGGGCGGTGTCCTGGGCCTCTAGACGAAGGGGACACTGAAGTCTCAATCGCAAGACGCCTTGCTTCTCTACATCTATCAGACAATCTGTGTGGACACTACAAAGGCAGGTTCTTTAAGGTAAGGAGGTGATCCAACCGCAGGTTCCCCTACGGTTACCTTGTTACGACTTCACCCCAGTCATGAATCACAAAGTGGTAAACG
>NZ_JALIGG010000035.1:0-1216 GCF_024764965.1 Scandinavium tedordense
TTAATGTCACCAAAACTGTTTTCGGCGCAGCGCACCAGCGGCATGGCATCCGTACTGGATATAGCCTGTAGAAGTGAAGGCACAACATCCATTCCAAATTGTCCATGTTGCAAATCGACCGTCACTGAATCGAAACCGCACTGGCCCAACACTTCAGCAATATAGCCACTATTGCAAGAAAGCCAGGCATTGATGGCTGGTATTTTCAGTGTAACAAGTTCACTTAATCTATTAGGATGCATCGTTAAGCTTCTTTTTAAGAAATTACATGGTGAATAAAACCCACTATCTTCAGATGAGCTTCCCTTTCCGACAATAGCCATTTAAACTCTGTCTACAGAGTCATAGAACGAACAAATGTCATCTGCTTACGATCCTTTATAATCCCGGGGAAAGATAATACTTGCCCATGAAAAATGGTATAAATACCAACAGGAAGAAGCTTGCAGGCTAATATCGCTTCAATGATATTTTGTATGCCATCACTTTGTTGAACAACTAATGGTATCATCGCACCAGTAAATATAATTGGTACGGTAGGGCCTGGCAAAGAGATGTAAAGTTCTTCACCAGTATTAGCCAAGGTATCAGTACCATGTGTTACAATTACTGCATCATTATTATGGCTTGCCATCAAGACGCTTTCAGTAATGGCAGTCCTGTCTTCCGGATTTATTTCGAGAGAATCCTTACGCATTAAATCTATAAAGTTTATATGCGTGTTCGGGAGTCTAAGAGAACGGATAAGCGCATCGATAGTCACCTCTGAATTGCACATGCTCGCAGAATGAGGATCATACGTTTTAGCTATTGTTCCACCGGTCATTATAACTGCAATTCTGAAAGCAGAAGCATTGTCTTTTTTTTCTAAGATCACATTATACCACCTATCTGAATCCACTCTTAGTTCATTAATAATCCTGTAAGATTCTCTTGTGGCTGTTAGAGTTCAGGACCTTGATGAGTAAAATATAAATTCCGTTATAAACCCTGTGATTTGATTCATTATTATTGCTCCCTATTTAAGGATGGAGATCTTAATGTGGTGTTGGATCATATCCTTCTTTACCCTATTCCGATCGACTAGGTTCCCGATAAAAAAGAGCAACGGCGACAGTAGTAAATAATGCAACGCCAACCAGATAATAAGCCGGCGCAAGCTTATTCCCGGTGAATTCAACGAGTGCAGTGGAAATAAACGGTGTCGTTCCACCGA
>NZ_JALIGG010000033.1:0-1056 GCF_024764965.1 Scandinavium tedordense
GGCTTTGTTGAATAAATCAGATTTGAGGCGAGTTTCCCCTGTAACAGCTCCGGCTCTCAGCCGATACGTACACTTTCTGGCATACCTGCCTTCGTCATTTTGTTCAGCGCACGCACCATGGCCAAAGCCTCTGCAACCTGACCATCATAGTCACGCAACGTCAGCGTACCACCGAACAACTGCTTTACCCTGTACATCGCCGTTTCTGCTATCGACCGACGGTTGTAATCTGTTGTCCATTTCCACCGGGCATTGCTCCCGCTCAGCCGTTGATTCGCAACAGCACGATTGCGGTCTCCATACTCACCGGGCCAGTAGCCCGCTCCCTTTCGGGGAGGAATGAGCGCGCTGATTTTCTTGCGACGCAGTTCGTCATGGCATCGCCGTGTATCGTAAGCTCCGTCCGCCGCCGCTGACCTGATTTTTCGGTAGGTCTGCCGGATAAGCCCCGGGAAAGCCTCAGCGTCCGTGACGTTGTTCAGCGACAGGTCCGCGCAGACGACTTCATGCGTACTCGCATCAACAGCCAGATGTAGTTTTCGCCAGATACGACGGCGCTCTTTGCCGTGTTTTTTGACTTTCCACTCACCCTCACCGAAGACTTTTAGCCCTGTTGAATCAATCACCAGATGCGCAATCTCACCCCGGGTGGGTGTTTTAAAACTGACGTTAACCGACTTTGCCCGCTTGCTGACACTGGAGTAATCCGGACAGCGAAGAGGAACACCCATCATGGCAAAAATGGAATCAATAAAGCCCTGTGCGGCTCGCAGGGTCAGGCGGAATACACGTTTAACGACCAGGACGGTGGTGATGGCGAGGTCAGAATAGTGCTGAGGCCGCCCCCGCGATGTGTGTGTGGTGGGCTCATACCAGGCCTGAATAGCCTCGTCATCAAGCCAGAAAGTGACGGAGCCGCGGTTGATGAGGGCTTTGTTGTAATTGCGCCAGTTAGTGACTTTAAACTTCTGTTTTGCCATGGGACGACCCGTGTTGCCGGATGATGCGTGATCTGATCCTTTAACTCAGCAAAAGTTCGATTTATTCAACAAAGCC
>NZ_JALIGG010000032.1:0-880 GCF_024764965.1 Scandinavium tedordense
CTTCACCTACACATCAGCGTGCCTTCTCCCGAAGTTACGGCACCATTTTGCCTAGTTCCTTCACCCGAGTTCTCTCAAGCGCCTTGGTATTCTCTACCTGACCACCTGTGTCGGTTTGGGGTACGATTTCGTGTTACCTGATGCTTAGAGGCTTTTCCTGGAAGTGCGGCATTTGTTACTTCAGCACCGTAGTGCCTCGTCATCACACCTCAGCGTTGATAAGAGTCCGGATTTACCTAAACTCTCCGCCTACATGCTTAAACCGGGACAACCGTCGCCCGGCTAACATAGCCCTCTCCGTCCCCCCTTCGCAGTAACACCAAGTACAGGAATATTAACCTGTTTCCCATCGACTACGCCTTTCGGCCTCGCCTTAGGGGTCGACTCACCCTGCCCCGATTAACGTTGGACAGGAACCCTTGGTCTTCCGGCGTGCGGGCTTTTCACCCGCATTATCGTTACTTATGTCAGCATTCGCACTTCTGATACCTCCAGCTACCCTCACAGGCCACCTTCAACGGCTTACAGAACGCTCCCCTACCCAACAACACATAGTGTCGCTGCCGCAGCTTCGGTGCATAGTTTAGCCCCGTTACATCTTCCGCGCAGGCCGACTCGACCAGTGAGCTATTACGCTTTCTTTAAATGATGGCTGCTTCTAAGCCAACATCCTGGCTGTCTGAGCCTTCCCACATCGTTTCCCACTTAACTATGACTTTGGGACCTTAGCTGGCGGTCTGGGTTGTTTCCCTCTTCACGACGGACGTTAGCACCCGCCGTGTGTCTCCCGTGATAACATTCTTCGGTATTCGTAGTTTGCATCGGGTTGGTAAGTCGGGATGACCCCCTAGCCGAAACAGTGCTCTACCCCCGAAGATGA
>NZ_JALIGG010000031.1:0-600 GCF_024764965.1 Scandinavium tedordense
GCGACCCATCATCGACTTGCAATAATTTGAGAGACTCGAACACACCGTATCTTCCTTTCTTATTACGGAGAAAGGAAACAGTGTGTCGTTTCAATTTTCAGCTTGATCCAGATTTTTAAAGAGCAAAAACTTCGCAACACACCTTTTCAGGTATGCTCTGAAGTTTATTTTTTAGCAGTAAAGTGATGGTGGAGCTATGCGGGATCGAACCGCAGACCTCCTGCGTGCAAGGCAGGCGCTCTCCCAGCTGAGCTATAACCCCATCGTAATACTTATCTCTGTTACCCTCATTCGATTTCGGGCAAGGCGTGGTGATGTGAAGCATACTTCTGTATGTGAACATCGCCATAACGCAGCTCGAAGGCGAATTTGGTAGGCCTGAGTGGACTTGAACCACCGACCTCACCCTTATCAGGGGTGCGCTCTAACCACCTGAGCTACAAGCCTGCAGAGATTTTTACTGCTTAATTTTCATCAGACAATCTGTGTGGACACTACAAAGGCAGGTTCTTTAAGGTAAGGAGGTGATCCAACCGCAGGTTCCCCTACGGTTACCTTGTTACGACTTCACCCCAGTCATGAATCACAAAGTGGTAAACG
>NZ_JALIGG010000030.1:0-551 GCF_024764965.1 Scandinavium tedordense
TGCTCTACCAGGACAAGCTCGAAGCCTGCCTGAAGGTCGCCCGTCACTGGCTGTCCATGGTCCCGAGCAACCAGCCGGTGTTCCGCGCCAGCCTGCTCTGCGTGCAGGCTTCGGCGCATGCGCTGCTCGGCGACTACGCCGAGGCCGCCGGCGCCATCGGTTCCGCGCGGGAGGACCTGAAAGTCGCCGACAGCGAGTACCTGCAGGTGGTGACCAGCCTGATCGAATCCCTGATCTGCAAGGAGAGTGGCGATCTGGAGCGGGGCAGGGCGATCGCCGAGTCGGCGCGCAACCGGGTCGAGCAGGTATTCGGCCGGCGCAGCCGGGTCGGCGGCCCCTTGTCGCTGGCCTATGCCGACCTGCTCTACGAGCAGGACCGGCATGCCGGCGTGCTCGCCGAACTACCGCTGGCGACGGTCTGGCGGGATGTCGCGACGCCGGTGGAACTGCTCAGTCGCGGCCAGTTGGTCATGGCCAAGGCGCGCTTCTTCTCCGGCGCCGCCGAGCAGGGGCTGGCGCAACTCGACGAATGGCTGAGCGGTCTGCTCTCG